>WJIL01000017.1 GCA_014730275.1 Candidatus Lokiarchaeota archaeon
GTGATCATCGCTGACCACCAGCTTCACTCCATCCAGCCCCCGCTGCCTCAGATCGAGGAAGAAGTCTCTCCAGGTCTGCTCGTTCTCACTGTCACCAAGGGCTACTCCCAGAACCTCACGGTGGCCGCTCTCACTCACCCCCTCTGCCACCAGAAGCGAGTCCGAGGTGACCGAGTTGTCAGACCTCCGAACCAGGTGTATCTGGACATCGACAATCAGGTAGGGATACTCTCTCTCGAGCCCCCGGCTACGGAACAGCTCCAGCTCTCCATCCAACTCTGAGAAGTACCGTGATACGGTGCTCTTCGAGATCCGGTCTCCGCAAAGCTCCTCGGTGATCTCCTTGATCTTCCTCGTCGCAACCCCCTTCTGGTAGGTCTCAACGAGTGTCAGGAACAGAGCCTTCTCGGTACGCTGATACTTCCGGTACAACGAGGGCGAGAATGAACCGTCCCTGGCCTGGGGCACCCTCAGGTGAAGCCTGCCCACACGGGTGAACAGAGTCCGCGTCTTATAGCCGTTGCGGTGTGTGGGCCGGCCTCGACCACGCTCGTAAGGCCGACGGCCCATGTGCTTCTCGAACTCAGCCTCAATGATCTTCTGCACCACGCCCTCTATCAGCTTCCGGAACGCCTCGCTGTCATTGAACAGGCCCTGGACATCATCATCGGAAATCGCAACCTTATCACTGGCCATCGCGTGCCTCCCTGTTGCTGGTTCGTGTCTTTTCTGATCAAAGAACAGTAACCAGCAGAGGCTCCGATGGCCACCTCCTTCTCAACTGACAATTACAAAGTCACAGAAAAATAGGGACGCAACCCAACTGCATGCAGCATATTGCTTCACAAATGCTGATGCAGACCGTTAAGGTACGGGAATATGTATAGAGAAATCGACCAGATATTCGAAAACCGCAGCGCTTTCAATGGAACGCTATACCTATGTAAATCAGAAAGGCATTCTCCGGCAGATCCATCAGGATATGAAGGGAGATATAACGGACAAGGCACCAATGCGTACTACTTGGCCGATTCGCCAAGAGCGTGCTGGTATGAGATTCTTGGTTACAATCCAAACGCAAATTATAGCGATTATTCAATGTGGACAGTCCAAGTATCAGGCACGTTCATAGATGTGGGGGCTATCGAGGGAACGAAATATGTAGAACCAAAGGAGAACGGTGGCTGGAAACCTACGCAAGAGCTTAGTAGGAAGCTAAGAGATGAATCAGTATTGGGTTTCCGATATGCAAGCAGGGCTGCTATTCAAAAGCATTCAGATGGTACATGCTTCTGTGTCTATCAGAAATGCTTACATCTTGGGGCAAACGACTTCTCCCCAATTGAGTGGGAACCAGATATTTGAAATCTGATTCGGAGTTGAAATGACTAAGCAAGAACTCTGTGACAGATATCTCAGTTCATTTGCCAGTATTGTTGCAGTGGGCGACACCGTCCTTGATTCAAAGGACAAGTGGTGGAAGCTGTACTCAAGCGAAATCGGTAGGATCGCAGGCAGTCTAAGAGAAGTTCGCAAAGATTTGATCGAACTCGATTCCGATTTGCGAAAAAGAGTAAGACTTCCAAACTCCCATACTGCAAAAAGCCTTGCGAGCCGAGAGTATGATCTAATCTTCTCTATTCGAGAACTTGCTCATAGATCAATGAACACTACACAAGACATGATACAGAGTAGACGTAATACTTATCAATTCCGGATGATCTTGCTAATGACTACTTTGGCCGTGATTGTATCATTAGTTAGCGTACTCGTGAGATAGGAATTCGATTGCCTGAAATGAGACCTTAACAAGCGGCTGCAGCGGAATTGCTGTCACAAAGCAGGTTAAGCCAATAGCAATCCGCTGAGCCTTAACGTTCAGATACAAGAGATATTGACATGCCATACCTGTAAGGTATAGTATCTATACCATGGAATTCGAATACGACGAAGCGAAGAGCAAAGGAAACAGAGAAAAGCACGGCATTGATTTCGAGCAAGCCCAAGCACTATGGGACGATCCAGATCTTCTTGAAATTCCTGCGAGAACTGAAGACGAAGAACGATATATGGTTATAGGCAGAATAGATGGGAGATATTGGTCAGGAGTAGTTACATACAGAAATGGGCGAATACGGATTATATCGGTTCGAAGATCAAGAAAAGAGGAGGTGACGATCTATGAAGGCTAAGGAGTTCGACAAGAAATTCGATGATGGCGAGGATGTTCTCAAGTATCTAGAACTCGCCAAGGCGCGCCGTGTAGAACAAGAACAGAAGAGAGTAAATGTTGATTTTCCCATTTGGATGATCCACTCTCTTGATAGGGAGGCCAGACGATTGGGCATCCCTAGGCAATCCCTAATCAAAATGCTCATAGCTAAGCACATAGAAGAAGCAAGGGCATAATAGATCCGAACAAGCGGCTGTAGCGGAATTGCCGCCGGCCTGGGGGCTGAGTCTATCGCAATCCGCTAAGCCTTAGTGTTATCTCTAGAATGGATTCGGGAAGCAGGAAAATGAAGTACGAAGATGGTAAAGCATATGATCAGAATACTCAGGGTCCATACTATGATCTCTGGTTTGAAATGATCGAGCATTACCTTGATTCCTTTCTTCCAGAAAAGGGATTACTACTTGATGCTGGTGGAGGAACAGGTGAATTCTCGATTCGAGCAGCAAGATTAAGAAAAAAACTGATATGCGAAAACCTTGATATCTCCCAATCAATGCTTGACCAGGCTGAACGGAAATTCCAGGAAAAAGGAATGCAAAATAGAATTAGCACAAAGCTTGGTGATATTCAAGATCTGGAATACCCTTCAGAACACTTTGACTATGTGATGTGCTTCGGGGATGCAATCAGTTTTTGCCCAAATCACGATCTTGCCTTCAGAGAACTGGTCAGAGTAACCAAGCCAAATGGTCAAATCCATCTCTCAGTGAACTCTTTCTGGGGTAACTACCATGCCATGTATACGGAGAAAAGCAGGGAACTGGGCGTCTCTTTCGATGATGCAAAGAAATTCATGGAGACCCGGGTTCTTCACATGAATGGTCAATCCACTGGTTGCAGAAGCTTTACCATGAAAGAATTATCGATTTGGGCTAAGCAGCACAACTTATCAATCGTCAAGAGATTTGCTGCACCAGTATTTCCCTCAACACCGGAATGGTACGAGGACCCTGTGATTTATAAAGAAATAAGGGACTTGCAGTACATGTACTGCGAAAAAGAAAACATTATGGAGTTTGGGAATCACCTGAATGTCATATACAGAAAAGAGAGATAACCACTGCATGAACCAGACGCTTGTAAGGGTGTAGGTTAGTTTCGCAGCGCTGGTTACGCAGATTGTTATATGACAGATGAAGGCAAAGATGAGCGAATGTAAGATCATGTTCAGGCCGTCGAGAGAGTGAAGTCAAATGCCTAGTTGGCTCTTAGTGTTAATGTCTCTCTTCTCAGGCATTGGTGCAGGCTTTGTATTACATGTGATTTCGCTTCATCGGGAAAGGATAGAGAAAAAGAAAGAGATCGAAAGACGAAAGAGAGAGCTTATTCACATATTGGCTACTGAGGTCTTAGATAATATAGAGAAAATGAAAACCATGATTTCTGATCGAGGCTTCATACCGTATTGGGAGTTATCTACATTTAGTTTTCAAGCTATCGTCTC
The DNA here is from genome assembly GCA_014730275.1 of Candidatus Lokiarchaeota archaeon. Taxonomy (NCBI): domain Archaea; kingdom Promethearchaeati; phylum Promethearchaeota; species Promethearchaeota archaeon. The sequence goes on from WJIL01000017.1 coordinate 3,681, forward strand.
AGAATTGCCAAGCCTTCTAAAAGACGACCTGTTGTTGTTATATGTGCTCTTTGAACGGTATAGGAAATATGATCTCATCAACCGAGAGCTGAACCTCCTCCACTACCGCGAAGAAGGTATCAAAGCATCTATATATCCTGATTCGACTCTGCCTCTTGTAGCAAGCGAACTTGGAAAATCGGAGTTGGCCCTTAACCTCCTCAACAAGGCTAGTCGAGGAATCAGGATTGAGCAGTACATGATTGGCTCGTTGTACAGAGATAAGAGATACTATAGCGATAAGCGCGACACCCAAGGCATGCAGAAACCTGATGATATTTGACTTGTGCAGGTTGCAGAGAGACTACACGTATTTCGCGTCATATAACAACCAAATGCAGCAGAGCTGCAATCATGTCTGAGGATAAGATATCGCAGCCTGCTGATTTGGGGCGTTAAGCAAATGGCTAGGCTATAGGATGGATGACAATCAAGACAGGATAGACCTAGGCAAACTATTCGGGCTCGAACGGAAAAATAAGGTAGAAAAGTATATCAAGGGAAAGAGGCTATATGGCTCTGACTTTGGCGACTTCCTTCTCTTGATGCAGTATTTCCCGCTTCGATATTGGCACTTCCCAATCTATAACAGAATAGAACCTAGCCATTTACAAATTGAACTGGAGAATTTGGATTGTCTGCAGCCAGACTGCAATGGCAAAGAAGAAACTCAGGAATCCGTTAGGAAATTGCTTACCCGAATCAACCAGCTCTCAAAAGAGAGACGACTCCTAGCTACGCATTTCTTTCCAAGGCTCGATTTGAAGAGATGGCATCTCATCTACTTTGATCAAAGAGATACTAACAAGCACGATAGTCATTGGCGGTGGGGCTCCCACATGCACTTCGCAAGCAGTCTGTGGCATCGCTGTTCAATAGAGGAGATTTGGGAAGAAATGCATAGGAGCAAGCCGAATTACCCAGCTTCTTTGCATATACCCTATTGTGATGATCTATCTGTGAGTTATCATTGAATGCGTGCTTAACAACTAAATGCAGCAGAACCGCTGTTCTCTGGGCCATGTGGTCTGCTGATTTAGAGCGTTCTGTGGATCCGAGCCTGTACCATAAAGGAAATGTGATATTCTGGATCAGAAGCATTGAATCAGAAAGGGAAATTCATGAATGAACAAAACATTGATTCCATCAAACCATCCGAATTTATGAGGAAAATAAGACCGGATTGTTATTCTGATAGCTCAGATAATATTGGATATGAACTTGATAAAGCCAGCTTTGATCATTTTCTTGAAACGATAACTTCGCGAAACCAAACTCATGACTTTGAGTCATTTTGTCGAAAATTGTGCGAAAGAACCATTTGCCCTAATCTCAGACCACCGACTGGTCCTGAAGGGGGCGGTGATAGTAAGGCTGATACTGAAACAATACCAACGGCTGAGGAAATCTCAGCAGGATGGCTTGTCGGGCATGCAAATGGAGCCAAAGAAAGATGGGCATTTGCAATTAGTGCAAAGAAGAAGTGGTCGGAGAAAGTTAGGACAGACGTAAAAGGTATTGCAGAAACAGGTCGGAGCTATGACAAAGTCTTTTTTATAACATCAAGATATGCTAGATCAAAAGATAGATCAAGAATAGAAGATGAGTTATCAGAGGAGTACAAAACAAGGATTGTGATACTGGATAGAACTTGGATTCTTGAAAAGACTATAGATGAGGGTTACTTAGATCTTGCTTACAACTATTTGGGTGCTGGGAAGGAAGTTAGAAGTAATCAGCTAGGCCCACATGATTACTCCCGCAAGAAACTTCTCGCTGAAATAGAATCAAATCTAAATGACCCGGAATATTACGTAGGTATGGAATTTCATAAAGTTACTGATTTGCTTCTGACTGCGAGGTTATCTCGGAATCTTGAATTGCCTCGTACAGAAACCGATGGCAGATTTGAGCGTGTAATTAGGTTCGCTGAATCTAAAGGGACTCTACATCAGCAAATCAAAGCACGTTACGAGAAAATTTGGACAGCATTCTGGTGGTATGATGATATAGAAACGCTGAAGAACAGCTATGACAGTTTTGAGCAGCTGTCACTTGAAAGTGATTACTCCAAGGATGTAGAGTACTTGTGCAATCTTCTTCAATTACTGTTCAACTCCTTAAACCACAATCTAATGTCAGAAGAAGAAGCACAACTTGATGAGCGTGTAAATAAGTTGCTACACAGACTTGAGACCCTTTCGACGGACTCTGATCGACCTAACAATGCCCTAGAAGCAAAAACATCAA
>WJIL01000018.1 GCA_014730275.1 Candidatus Lokiarchaeota archaeon
GAATCCTTGGGATTCCTACAAAAAAGGCGGTACTATCAAACCCGATTCATATTTCTGGACTGCGCTAGATTCTGCAGGGGAAGCAATGCAAGCTAGTGCAGATATTGCAGACCATAATACCGTCCAACTTGCTTATCGGGATATGTATGTAGAAGGCTTTGTCCGAAAGGAAGGCGAAGTTGTTCGCAGAGCTCAACAGGGCGATGTACTGAACATGACTATGCTAATTCACGCCCCTGCGGGAGATGTGAATGGTTCGTACTACATTGAGGACAATGATCCCAACAACAACATCGATGGATTCCTTGTTCATATGGATAGACAGAACTTCACTGTATGGATGAAAGCCTCTGGAAGGGTCTCAAACTCGACTCATTACTGGCGTCATGAGAGCACTCACTCTATGACTATGAATCTCAAGACCAATGAGACCTGGAGCAACTCTTCAATAACACGCTGGGTCTATACCAAGAATCACACTTACGTCGGTCTTTTCACAGAGGAAACGAGCAATGTACTCACCGTGTTGAATCACAGCTTGTCCATATGTGAATCTCTCACAACGGTGCAATTTGATTTTCGCTTCGAAGAAGAGGCTCCATCCATGAAGATAGATGGTGCTGGCATTGACTCTGGTGTGCACGTTGCGTACCAAGCAAATGTTACTAGTGACGGAGGGCAGACTTACTTCCTCCATCCAGACCCTATCGAGTGGGACAATCCCACGTTTTCCGATGAGTACATGCAGCAACTGCGTGACGAAATCATCTGGAGCCCTTCGCATTTGCTTGTTGGTAATGTAACTGCCTGGCAGGAACCGGAGTGGACCGTAACCGATGAAGGTGCCATTGACCTTGATGGCAACGTTTTCACAACTGATGACCAGTACTTTGTGAAACGCACCGGTTATTGGCATGATGAAGGCAATACTACTTCAAAGGGTATGTGGGTCGGAGTTAATTTCGATCCTTCACCTGGCGATTCAGGTGACGAATTCCATTCAAGCAGTTGGATGGGCGTAGCTACAATGTCTGTGGAGTTTACTGCCAATGAGAGCTTCTATTGGTATCACGCATCTAACTTTAGCGCTATCAGCGAAGCTGAAATGCAAGAGGTTCAGGATACGATGTATGCTGACTTTGAGGAAGAAATTGCAGTTCCTGGCTATGAGTGGGTTGCTTGGCTATCTAAGAACCGCACTATTGATCTATCCGAGATAACAGGATTGGATAGCAATTCCTGGCAGACTACGTGGTTTGCTTGGGGAACCCAACAGGCATTTCAAGTTGCTACTGATGCCACAAGTACCACTTGGGCTGCATTCAGAGCGGAGTACGCTGGTCTCCTCGTCTATAATGACCTTGATCCAGATGGAGCAGGTCCAGAGGAACCTAATAACGCCCCCGACTTCTCTATCGAAGAGGGTCAAGTTGTCACTGATGAAGTGACCCATCTTGTGCTGATTGATAGCGTTAATGAAACCGAGCTCCGAAGGCCATTTGGTGCTACAAATGATACCGGTGACGTGACTGTTTCTCCGGATACCGAGGTCACCTTTGGTGTTTCGATTCACGATGTCGAGGTCAGTATGTATCCGTTACAGGTTGAGAACTCGAACGGTCTGAGAGGACCATGGGCCTTCAGGGAATCTTACGAGGGTGCTGTCGGTTTGAACTCGACCGATTTCGACTACTGGATTACTCATGCAACAGTAGACGAAATGGCTTTCGATATCACTTTCAATGTAGATATGGTCGAGTATGATCCAGAAGACGAGACCACCTGGAACCATGCTGTATCGTTTAAGGTGGATCAGAAGTTTGGCAACTGGAGCCTTGACGAGTTCGGTAATGATGTGCTTGAAGGACGTTCTCTTGCTGTGAACTTCTTTGGCATACTTGGTACCGGTACTCGAACACAGTATCAAGCCGGTAACAAGCCAGTTACAGATACCAACCAGGGAAGCATAACCGCTGACTACTACGAGTATGGCGCTGAGGGCAGTCCATTCGCTAATGTTTCAATGGGTGGATTGCCGTACACTTGGGGTGGCGATGGCCATTCCACAGAATACACTTCGGGCTCGTCAACTGCTCCAATAGGTGCTTTCAGCCTTATGTACGAGTCAAGCTCTGGCTCAAGCGTTACACAGTGGAATGTCGAGGCCTCAATGCTCTTCATGACGGCGGGATATGCTAACTGGGGCGGACATGAGATTATATGCGATCCAGTCTTCGTTTCTTACAGCAGTGCCCACCAGACTGGTGGAGGACCTCCCACTACTACGACTACAACAACCACCACTGCACCAACTGGTACAACGACAACTCCAGGTACTGGCGGAGATAGAACACTCTATCTTCTTGTCGGAGGAGTCGTAGCAATATTCGTCATAGTTTTGGTACTCTACAGAAGAAGATAAACCCGGGAGGGGTCTCACAGCCCCTTCCATTCTTTTTTTTTTCGTAGTTCGAGTATCTGCGTTACGATAGCTTTTGATTTTGGTTAGCCATTTTCTTCCAGTTCAAGTATCCCCAGAAGATTGAGAACGCCTTCAGGCAATTTGTCTTTTACAGCAGTTCTCTCGCTTAGGAAGCTATTGTCGGGCGGCATCACAAGTTCCCAGCCCGTATCTGAATATTGGTAGGTGGTACATGAACAGTACCCCATCATTATCCAATCTTCAATTCGGGGTTCACCACCGCGAACAAGATACAAAAGTAGAGCGCTGAGAATTGGAGGAACCACTACAGCAATACTGTCGCTGCTGTGTTTGGCTGCTATTCCATTTACACAATCGGATAACTTGATTCGGCTTTCTTCTAATGATTCTCCTCCTTCCGGTGTGTATCCTTCATCCCAGTAAGCCTCCAGCATATCTGCTATGTCGCTTGCAGATTGTTCTTTGAGCTCGAGGTCAAATCCATCCAAACAGTCCTTTACCTCAACGGGAGCTTCAAAATCCCGTCTAAGAGTACCAGCTGTTTCAAGACACGCCTTATTTGGCGAGGTGTAGATTCTGGTGATACCGCTCATTACTCTTGATCGAGAGAGCTCAAACACTTGCTCTTCACCGAGAGAGGAGAGACCTTCGTCATCAGCCTGAGGGTCTCCATGTACTGTCACATAGACTATTGTCTTTGGAGTCAGTGAGGCCTCGCTTCCTGTTTCCTCTACAATATCAAACAATCTAACCCGCGCTCAAGAGAATAGCGTGTTCTACTCCTATAAGTATCTGTTCTGTAAGGATGGAGATGCAAAGAAGCTGTAAACTCAACCCTTGAATACTTTGTCGATGATTCTGTAATGTGGTACATCCTGTCCTACACAATTTCGTGACTTCCACCATTATTTCAGAAATGCTTTAAACAGATTCGAGTGCGATGGAGAGAAGGTGTAACCCATTGCGTGTCCCTGTGGAGGAACTTGACAAATACGATGGCAAGGTTTGTTTCATTTGCGGTGAATATCTACTGAACCATTCTTCTTCCGACTTGGCTTACATGAATCTAGCCTCTGGACGCAAGAAGAAGGCTAAACCAGAGAGATATTACTTATTCGAATGCCCGAATTGTGGGAGAATCGCACATAAGCGCTGTTGGTACGATGAAGGGGAGGAGAAGGTTAAACTGGGATGGTTCAAGCGAGGCTGGCAGCTAGTATGCCCAGGGTGCGGTGAAGAGATTTCTGAGGTTCGAGAGGATAGAACAGATTGGGACAAGGGATATCAGATTCCCGGCCACCCCGATGATGAGCTTCCCGCTATATTCACTTCCGATTCCTTTATGTGGAAAGCTGGTTCGATGTTCGGTAAGGTAGGGAAGGCCATTGGTGATCTATTCAAGGCGGTGGGTCTGGGAACACTAAGTGATCGTGAAACCAGTGCAGTAGCTAGAGCTGCAGCCCGTGTTGGAAAGACAATTAGAGATGTTGCCAACAAGGTATTCAAGCTTGATATCCCTCCTGCAAAGCGCTCTGAAATCAAGTCTCTTCGTTGTCAAAATTGTGGGGCGGCTCTACCGATGCCTGAGTCTGATGAAGAAGCTGTGGTCTGTGAGCATTGTGGCACCGCTCATCTCCTGCCCAAGTAACCCTAGATTTGGTAGTGGGCTTGTGCCAAAACCATTAATATGGCCTTGTCACAAGTCTCATTCAGAGAAATATGTAGGTGGAACACGATGGCAAAGAAGCTCTACCTAGAGTATGATGAGAACGCTTCACAATTCCGTGAGGTTTCAAGTAATCCCGATCCTGGTTGCATTGTTGCTGAGTTGGATGAACAAGCCGAGAAACTCACTCTGACGGTGCCACATGATAAAGGCATGGTGACTAAGAGAAAGGCGGAACGTCTTGCACGCGGAATCACCCGGTCGGGCCATCTTTTCAATGATGGAGGTCGCCGAGGTCGAGGGTATACTTTGGAGATTCAAGGTGAGGGTGGCAGAATGCCTGATCGCCTCAGATCAAGCCCGCGTGAAGTATACTAAAAGCGAACCAATTCACTCAATCTAATAACGCCAGCGAGCAGTGGATACTACGAACTGCCGCGTACCGATTGTTCAAGACAGATTATTCAAAGATTGCTAACAGGAATTTCAATTCTGAATGTTGCTCCTGTTGGCTTTCTTTCTCGGTATTCTATGGTGCCTTCTGCAAGCTCCAAGATTCGATGGACTAGATATAGCCCCATGCTGAAGTCTGTTCCATTTTTCGTTCCTTTTTGGAAGAGTGAATTCTTAACTTCTGGCGGAAGACCGGGTCCGTCATCGCTTACTTCTGCGACAAGAAACCCGTTGGACTGCTCTATTTCTACATCCACCTTCGGTGACATTCCTGCATGTTGCGATGCATTCCGGAATAGATTCTCGAAAATCAACGGAAAGAAACGATTAGTAGTAATGAGATTCTTGCACTCCTCGTCAATTGTCAGACTAATCGTTAGATTGGGATGAACCCTTTCTGCATGTTCTACTACTGTCGGAAGAACTTCTCCAATTCTTTTCGAAATCCAGTCAGGACGATCTGAAAGGGTTTTAACTAGTCTTCCGATTCTTTCTAGAGCTGCGTTTGTTGATTCGATGAAATCTTCAGTCTTGGAATTCAGCTCTTCTTCCTTGGCTAGTTCAATAGATCCTTCTGCGACCTGCAAATCGTTCTTGATATCATGAACTAAGAGGGAGGTATACGCTTCGATTTCTTTCCTGACATTTGCGATTCGGAGATTCTTTTGACGCAGTAGTTCCATGTAATGTTGTCTGGCCCATGAGCCGGCGTATATGAGAACTGAGAGAGCCCAAGCGGGTGCAACAAGGACTACGAAACTGTTGGGGGTATAACTAGGCACACCGGGATGTAACAGAACAGTAACACCAAATACTGCATCCTGCAAGATGATCAGGACTAGTCCAATCTGCATATTCAGTAGATACGTTGTGATAAGCATCGCTGATGGAATCCAGAGCATCATAACCGGAACTGTGCTATATGACCAGAAGCCCTTCTCAAGGAGAGCAGCATATGGGAATATCGTCCATATGATTACCAGAAAAGAAGAAGCTGCTTTCAATTTGCCTGCTCGGCTTAGTATATATCCAACTAGAACCAATGCGGCAAGAATATAGAGTTCAGGAACCCGGTTGGAGAATAGAGAACTGAAGGGCTGAAGAAGAATGAACATCGGTATTGCTACAAGTGAAAGCCCGGCAATGAATCTCATTCTGATTTCTGATCTTTGGTCGGAAACCTCTATTGACGGCTCTACCAGTAGTTGAAGCAGCCGCTTCATTCTGGTTTTCCATTTTTTCCGCCAGCCCAAGCTCTTAGCTCTCCTTGCACTCATTCTATTTGATATGCATATCTAAAATGGTATATTATTGTTCAACAATGTTCTTCTAGGCGCATCAGTTCAAGGTATGAGCCCACTTTGATGATTTTTTCCCACACTTGAATACAAGCATAGCTGAACATCTAACGTTTACTTATGGACCATACACCTCTTGAATACCAAATTGAATTGATGTAGTTCAAAAGAGTTGTACGGAAAGATTGGATTTTCTTGCTAGCATGTTCTCACCCAACGTTTACTGAAGCTTTCCCAGAGAACAAACGTTTACTCCCTTCCCCCTCCGTTTACTTGAGTTATTTACAATTTTCGCAAGTGATTCTTACAGGAAATAGAAGCGCCATTTCTTGTATCTTTATTGCTCTAGGCTCACTTCGAGTAAATGTTTGCATATGGCAAGGACGATTGATTGGGAGGACGTTTACACGGTTGAACAGCCCGGAATTGACTAGAGTTATTAGCCCAGTCAGAAACAAGAATATCGATTCCAGATGGTTGACAAGACTCAAGTCATAATAATCGGCTCGGGCCCAGCTGGTCTTACAGCTGCAAGATACTTGGGAGAATTAGATGTACAGTATGTGTTGATCAGCAAAGAGTCTAGGCCTGGTGAAAACAAAGTCTGTGGGGGGTTTGTACCTCAAGCAGCTCTAGAGCGGTTTGAACTGGGGAGTTTTCCCAGATCTCATGAGATATATGGTGCGCGACTGAGATTTCCTGGATATGAGCCTCGGGATGTATGGTTTGAGGAAGCTGTTGGAGTAAATGCTCGGAGGGAAGACTTGGGAACGGTTCTGGAGAAGAAAGCCGATCTCTCAAAAGGAATCTTGAGACTCGGAGCACGAGTAACCTCTGTGGAATGCGGCCAAGATGGTTGCAGTGTGAAGTACATGTTGAATGACAACACGCACCAAGTAGAAAGCGATTTGGTAATCGATGCCAGCGGGAGTCATCCAGTATCCTGCAAAAAGGATGGTGTACGTTCCTACTTGTCCGATACTGAAACTGGATATGGATTCCAGTATCAGGTAAGATATGGTACTGATGAGTGGGAATTTCCTAGATTGAACTACTTCTATTTCGGAAGTGGATACTCGCCCCGTGGGTATGCATGGATTTATCCCCGGGCTACTGATGCCGCTGTGGGTACAGGCGGTCTACTCAATATTCTTCGGGAACGAAATACTGCTCTTCCCGGGCATTTGGATCGACTGTTGAACGAGGAAACCCCCGACCAGGACTACACCGGCTACCTCACTGTTGTAAAACGAGAAGGTGCTCTTGTTCCTCTTGCAGGGATTGTAACTCCGAGCTATGGACAGAGATTGCTTTTGGCTGGTGATGCAGCGGGTCACTGCTCTCCGATTTCTGGTGAAGGCATCTATTACGCGATGACTGCCGGGAACCTAGCTGCTGAAACCGTGAAGGAATGCTATGAAGACAATGACTTCACCAAGCAGAAACTAAAATCCTACGAAAAGCGTTGGCAGAAAGCTTTCGGTTCGGATCTGAAATGGGGCCGTAGAATCCAGCGTCGCTTCATGGGGACATCATCTGGTGAATCGAGTTCGAAGTTTCTGGAATCTGAGGACGTGCTGAGAAAAGTTGCTGAGATGCTTCTTGGTCTCAAATCGGTTCGGAGTGCTATCATTGGCTGTTTACCCGCATATATCAAGTCACGGCTAGCCTTCTGGCAATGAGGGAATTTTGTTTTCCAGTTGTTTGGGATTCCATATTTTGTATCTTTAGGCAATAAGAACAAGTCTTATATTGCGATTCCCCTCATATAACTCAACGAGGATTGTAAGAATCGCAACGAATACATTAATAATCGTGAATATCTCATCTTTGAAACGAAACACCGGTTACAACTTAGCATCCTGCTCATCAATCCACAATCCTCGTTACTACCTTCGGATGTAGAGTATGTACTTGGTATCTCTTTCCGTGGGCCAAAACACGTGGAGCCGTGACACAGGAGCAACACATTTGGGGCCACTGGTCTACCCCTCTCGCTGGTGACCAGCTTCTGTTGCTCTTGCTGTCGCTTTTTTGCAGATTAAACTATCAAAGAGACCTGTCCGTCTGTCGCTCTACGACATTCCAAATACAATTAGCTAGTCCCTTGGACATATTGACAGGATACTCCTCAGGCTGAAGAAACTTGTCCCACGCATCCGAGGCTTGTGTATCATTGTTTGTCTTCACAGAAAGCTCCACTTCATTGAGTGCTGTTTCTACGAGATCAAACTCCTTCCTTGAGCATGATGTACTGAAGTCAAGTGCACTAAGGACCTTGTATCCCCATGCGGTCAACCACAGTGCCTTCAGGTTTACGTTCTTCCCGCCTGTGTATACGACGACCCGTTCCATCTCCTTTTCACGAATCTTCAGGATCTGTTCTGTGTGTTGCAGTATATCGGGGTTGCGAATATGGCGTTCTATTTCAAAATTGATGGTAGTGCCGCCCTTCCGAATCTGTCTTCGCCAATTCCTCAGAATGCATTCTTTGAGAGATTCTTCTGACTCTCCGGTCACCAGTTTTCCAAACACAATGTCTGGAGGAATATCAACAAGACCAAGTCCATAAATGCCTAGGGCAGCGGGAACATACTGCACCAAGCGGTAGTATCTCCAAAGGGGTTCATAGTATCTGACATTGGCAACACGCTTTCTTAGGGAATCTATTGTTCGGAACTTGTTGGACGATACTATTCTCATCTATTCTTTCTCTCTTTCAACAAATAATAAACCCTACTTGGGCTAATCTTCAGTCTTTCCAACTACAACCTATAGTAGAACACCTTCGATTTCTTCAAGTATGCAACCTATAGATTGCAGACATATCAAGCGGATGGAAATTCCAATTTCTCCTATGTAAAAAAAAGAGTCCGCAAGAGCATCAGTGTTTGATGCCCTTGCCTTTGACCACGCTGCATGGTACGTCAGCATGGTAATTTTCTGTAGGCAACCAGTGCCTTATCCACACTCATCTGCTACTTGGAGCAACAGGTCTGCATGAAATACAGGCACAACCGGTTACCTACATCGGCTCCGCGGTTAGGAGCCAGACCCGCGCATCTTGTTTACTATGCGACATTTCTTCTGGTACGCCTTCTCATCTAGTTCAGTAATGAAATCCTCTAGACGAGCTACGCCAGTAAATTCTCTGTCGATATCCAGGTCGCGCACGCTTACATGAGCCTTCTTCTTTTCGACTCGTACGTACACACCGCCTATCCCGACGTTGTGTTTCATGTAAACTGGCTCATCCTGGTTCTTCACGCGGTAAAACCCGCACCGTCTTAACATCCTGCTCATCATCATCATTTGTTGTCTAGCCCTCCCGGCGGCAGACAATTAACGAGTAAACGCTACTCCCCATATAAATCCACCAGATAGTTACATGTAAACGTTTGTTTTGAGATGTGAGCTCCAAATTATGAATACAATCGTTCAACTTAAAATACGGATACACAAATAGAAAATATTGCAACTATATAATCATGTTTTGTGAAGTCTGATTTTGACAGGTTCAACAGAACTGAAGCAATTCGCGCGAAACATCTAACGTTTACAAAACGGATTCACGTAGTGACATGGGAAGCTGCCAAACATTTACTACAAGGTGTTGGACGGTCTATGAATGAAGTGTTGGGAAAACAAGAAGAAAGACATGTCATGATACTGGATTATTAGAATTTTTGATTTGGATTGAACTAGGCCAAGCCTTAAATCCATGACTGCATGGCTCATTTTGAAGGCCAAGAGGAATACTGTCATGGATCTCTGGACCAATTTGATTCAATATTTCGCCAATCTGCTAGACCCCGTTTCTTCTATGCCGATATCTACCGTGTTTATCCCAATTGTCAGCATGGCACTGGCTCTGATTTCCATTGCTGCTACGAGGCATTTCACCGATGTGGAACAGATGCAGAAAGACATGCAAGAGGTGAAGGATTGGCAAGAGAAAATGAAGAAAGCACGAGAAACTCAGGATGATCGGCTGATGCAGGAGGTCACAGAGAAGCAATCCAGGATCATGCGACTGCAGAGCAGCATGATGCAATCTCGATGCAAACCGATGTGTATAACTTGGTTGCCCTTTATCTTTGTCTTCATCGTTCTCAGAACAGCCTACGCAGGTGTACCAGTGGCAATTCTTCCGTTCAACATCCAGGAAATTCTACCTTTTCTTGATGGATGGTTGGGTGTAAACGTTGAAGGAACAGGCTTTGGTCTTTACTTCTATGTCTGGTATGTGTTGTCTTCTTTCAGTCTCAACAGCCTGTTGCAGAAGGTGTTTGGCGTCGCACCGCCGCAACCCTGATTCCCTTCCTTCAGCTGCTAGCGTTTGAGATTGCTGACCGAGGAACGGAAGCTCCATGATGTATAGATTGTTAGTGCAGTTACTTGCCAAGCCGGAGCTAAGCTTTTTCTAGGTGATGGGACATCATAGTGTTGGTGATGAGAGGGTTTACCCGAACCCGATCAAATCCGAATTCACCCCCTACTGACGGAGGTCATCTGTCTGGCAAAAGCTCACTGTATAACACATACCTATATTGCACAGGTGATTCTCTTTCAGTCATACCCGGCCATTCAGCTACCTGGTCATGGAACCGTATGTGGAGGCTTAAGCCCTGAGCAGTAAGAAGCGTTCCTCATCATCGTCTAGGTTTCTTGACAAGATAGTGCATATGAGCAGACGAGGAGACTTTTCCTCGATTCGAGATTCCATGAAAGCCTATTGGAAAAATAAAAGTGAGAATCCCTGGAATCGAATCTACAAAGCATTAGCCAAAGAGATGGGGGATCAGGAAAATGAGAGTCTTTTGGAGCGTGTCATGCTTGTTCGTGAGGCTGTATTCTGTGGTCTTGACATGATTTCACTCAGTCTTGCCTTAGACGTAGGAGCTAATGAACTGCTTTCCATTATGACAAATGAGAAAGAATGGAAAGACGGAAGACGTGAAGCTAGATCCCGTTGTGTTTCTCTTCTCAAGAAGAAAATCGAAGAAGGAAAAGTTGACTACATTGTAGAATCAGGCCTTGAGAAGGATGGTTTTACATACCTGATTCCTGAAGTCCGAGAAGCAAGAGTAGCGAAATTCAAAGAAGCGAAACCAACCCTTGATACGAAGAAGGTTGACCTAACTCCATTAAGAAAGTCTAGATACGGGAGACAACTGCTGCGGTCATTGAATATTGTTGAAACAAGCCTGGATACAACAGATGATCGGGTTGAGCAACTTGTTGAGACTTACGAGCACCAGCTGTTAGAATTAGAGCTTTCTGATACTGCTGAACTCGATTTCGATGAGCAAACCCAGCAGATTACTTTGAATGGGGTTCCCGTGGATAGTAAAGAGAAAGGAGTTGGCGAAGAAATCAGAAAAACAAGGCCTGCTGGGACGGATAGGGATTTCAGTAGCCAAGAGGAGCTTACCGATTACGTGGAGGAGAGCCTCAAAGAAGTTGAATATGCCGGCGATTTGCAAGCCCTAGATGGAATCGGACCTGCCATGGAATCCAAATTGAGGGAATGTGGTTATGATTCGTTTGTAGCTATTGCTCACGCACAAGTTGAAGAGCTTTCCGCGTCTGTTCATGGGGTTGGTTCTGCCCGTGCCAAGATGCTAATTGAGGGAGCGAGAAGACTGCTTGACGGAGGAGAGGAAGGAGGCGCGAGCTAGATGACCGGTCGAAAGAAATCTGCAAGAATCGAGGATTTTGAACTTCAAAGGGTAACTGAAATGCGGAATATGGCACTGGAGCTGGAATCTCCAAATCTTGGAGATGCCTACGAGGCTGCCGGAAAACTGGCCGCACTAGACCACGCACGATTGCTCCTTCCGCTAGCTTGGTACATGCGCGATTCCGAGGACCCCTATATTCAGAAATTGATGTTTCAACTTATAGGCAAGAATGCATTTGGCTCGTATCTCGATGATTTCTCTGAAGCAATTCTAATGTTGAATCCAGCAGAGCGGGAGCAGATTCTTCAATCGATAGAGGAGAGATTCAACTCGGTTGGAGCACCACAGGCAAAAGATGAACAGGAGAACTGGACTTCCGCTTTTGAAAAACTTGGCAGGGAACACCAACCAATTGTCTTTTCGATAATGAGCAATCTTGGTGCACAAGGCTACAGATGGGTACGCAGGAAGATTAGAGAGGATTTTGATTCTATTTCTTTTGGAGCAGTTGAGAGTTTATCGAGTTTCAATACGAAACATAGAAAGCGACTGTTCAAACTATTGGCAGAAAAGGCTGCAGATGAACGACGAGACTTACTCCCGTACATTTGCGGAATTGCTAATCAGGATACAGTAAACCACCTTATGCCATTTCTTAGCGATGCTTCGTGGAAAGAAAGAGCTCAAGTTGCAGGAGCTGTAGCTTCATCAGGAATTGATAGAGCAGCTGGAATTGTCATGGACCTTGTGAGTGATCCCAATTGGAGGGTCAAACAAGCCTTACTGAACAATCTCTCCATCGAGAAATCTCGCCTGACCAGTCTGATTAAAATTCTCGGATATTTCGTAGCTGACTCTCATACCCGTGTGCGAAGTCTGGCTGAACGTGCTATCCTCAGATTGGGCGTTGAAAAATGCAAATCATCAACTCTGGAAGAACAGCGATCACGAATACAACGAAGATTCAGAAAGGAGGTTCTTCGGGCGGCTTCGCGGAACAGTGATATCGATTCAGAATGGCTTGGGGTTTCTGAATCCGATGCTGAACCCATTCCATATATTCCTGAAGACGAAGAGGAATCCGAGGATAGTGTTGAGGACGCACCGGTTGGAGTGAGTCTGGATGACATAGCATCCCTTAAGCCAGAAGAACCCAAACAAAAGCACGGTGAGAAATCGCTTCTGTCAGCTCTGCTTGATGCTAAAGAAAAAGCACAAGGTGAAACTACGGAGACGGATGAGCTAGATGCGCGCATACAAAGCATCGATATGGATTTGATTCCGAGTGAACGTTTTGTCCGGCTTCTCAAAATCTTGTCCAGAGCAAATGAGGGTGGAGTTAGTAGAGATACGCTTCGTGAGAGAGCAAAAGAAGTCCGAATTGATGATGAGGCTCTTGACGAAATCATTTCGGACTTGGAGAAACAAGGAATCATCTACTCGTCAAGCGAGGGAATGATTAGCTACGTTGATTTGGAATTATGATTTATGAGCGAGGGACTTTCTAGGTATTACTGAACGCCAAAACCGATTCTTTTAATCCTCTAAGTGCCAGGTAATCCTGGGTTCCCCAATGGCAGATAGTTTGCTGATTGATAATGCATTCATAGTGACATGCAATACTAAACACGAAATCATAGAAGATGGCTATGTCTATGTGGAAGGTAATCGTATTGAAGAGATTGGTACAGGTTCTCCGGAAGTCAAGCCTTCAAAACACATAGACGGATCTGGATGCGTTCTCATTCCTGGACTTGTTACTGCTCACACACATCTCTATGGTATTCTCCTAAGAGGAGCAGACTTGGGAATTGAGCCTCCAACCGACTTTGCTCAGGTATTGCAGCGTGTGTGGTGGCCTGTTGATGAAGCTCTTACCTTAGAGGATGCCCATGCCAGTGCGCTTTCGGCTTCAGTGGATATGCTCAAATCAGGCAGCACACTCTTCGCTGATACCTACTCGGGTCCCAATTCCATAGAAGGAAGTTTGCAGGCAATTGCTGATGCAACAAAGAGCGTTGGAATAAGGAGCATCCTTGCCTTCGAAATGACCGAACGACATGATCCGGAAGAAGCAAGGAACGGGCTGAAGGAAAATATCCGCTTCATCAGGGAGGCAAAACAAGAGCCCCTGGTTTCGGGAATGATGAGTGTGCATGCATCGTTTACCGTTGGCGATGAGATAGTGAAAGAAGCCGCTTCTACTGCAAACAAGCTGGGTGCCCCTATCACTGTTCACACTTCCGAAGGAAAAGTTGACTTGTACCATAATCTGGAGCGATGGGGTGAGCGGACTGTCGAAAGACTTGATCGACTTGGACTCCTAGATTCCAACGCCGTTCTTGCTCATTGTGTACATGTGTCTGAGAATGAGCTCGAGCTGATACGCAAAAGAGATGCTAAGGTGGCTCACAATCCAATGAGCAATATGTTGAATGCTGTGGGAACCGCACCAGTCCCTGATATGTTGGATATGGGAATTACTGTCGGACTTGGAAACGATGGTTGGATTTACGATCCTTTTGAGAACATGCGATGCGCTATGACCGTTCATAGACTTGCCTCCGGCAACCCAAGCGAAATCGGTCCATCTGAGGTCTTTCGTATGGCAACTATAGAGGGTGCACGTTGCTACGGTCTTGAAGACCACCTAGGCAGCATCGAGACTGGAAAATTTGCAGATTTGGTTTTGCTTGACGGCACCAATGTTCCCACACCACTGAACCGCAAGAGCGTGATTGGGCACATTGTGAACACTTTCACAGGAAGCGATGTCAGTCACGTTGTTGTTAACGGCGATACCGTAGTAGAAAACGGTAGGCTGACAACAATGGACGAAGAAAGCGTGATTCAGAAATCAAGACAAAGTGCAAAGAAGTTGTGGAAGCGTCTTAAATAAAAAAAAGAGGGTGGGGTGAACCACCCGTTTTATCTTCTCTTACAGGCTATGCCTAGAACTACAAGTACAGCTATGCCGATTCCTACATAGAGGATATTGTCCTCGAGAAGCTGGATGATGTCATCCAAACCTCCGCCTCCTGCTGGCAGGCCCTCTCTTGTTACCTCAATCGAGGATACAATTGTATCTTCTGAGGTATCCCATGTTTCCAGCTTGTATTCAGCTAGGAATCCGTCACTCTTGCTGTAAGTAGCCGTGATTCTGAATTCGTGAGTTGCGTTTTCAGTCTGGCTCCATTCCACACCCCATAGATTTGCATCTGAAATATAGTCTTCATCAGATATTTCAGTTTCCAGAAGGTCCTGGATTAGAGTCCAATTTCCAGTCGGAAGCGCGAATTTTCCACCGACAAAGTAAACGCCTAGGAATATGATTGTCGATAAGCCCATCGATGTGCCATTAGCCCACCAGAAACCTAGGTCATGCTCAGGAATGTTAGTCCAGTCCGCAAGGGGATCTGGAATCGCATCCGACGAGGTAGCGGTTATATTGATGTAGATGTCTTCACTCGGTACATCCTCTTCCGTGCTTGTCATGGTGTAGTCGAACCTATCACCAGTTGCTACTCCCCACTCAAGTCCCTGTGATGTTGCTGCAGCAACAGGAGACACAAGGAACATCGTGATGATAGCGAGCACGGCGGGAATTACAAAACTTCGTTTCATATTTGAAACCTCTCCAATGAAGGTGTATGTTATTCCTTTTGTGTCTTTCTAGTCATCTTGGTTGAGGCCTCTACAGACAGAGTTTTGAGGACCATCCAACACAGCCTCATATGTGTCTTCGATGCAACACGAATTGAGTTATCAGGGTCCCATTTTCGATGCTCATCTCCATATGGCTAGTCAAGAAGCATTGCATACCCTGATAGCTGTGGAGAATGACTTCGGCGTTGACAAAGGATTACTTATTGTTCATGGCGATGAGAACCAGCAATACGTTTGCGAGAAATATCCGGACAGGTATGTCTTTGCTAAGTATTTCTCGGGCACTCTTCCGTTCCGAGAGGGTTTCAAGTACATAGCCGATGGAATTAGGGATATGGACCCTGGCTGCTATCAAGTTGCTAAGATGCAGTCTGCTCCTAAGGTCAGAAACCGAGTAGAAAGTAATATCACTTCCCTTAGACTGGATGTGGATGGCTCAGAGCCGATGTTTGAAGCATTGGCTGAAACCAACACGCCATTCCTACTCCATCTTAGTGATCCTGATACGTACTACCGCATACACTACTCTGACAGGACGAAGTTCAGGACCAAAGAAGAGGATTTGCAGGAACTAGAGGCAGTGATTCGGAACAACCCAGATGTGCAGTTCCAGCTTGCTCATTTCGCCGCACAACCAGAAATACACCGGCTAGATAACCTTGCGCGGTGGTTCGATACCTATCCGAATTTCTATGTAGATACCGGTTCTGCCAGATGGATGTGCCGCGAGCTCAGCAAAGATGTTGACCGAGCTAAGTCGTTCTTGGAGGCATACTCTGATCGAGTCCTATTTGGTACTGACTGCGTAGCAAGAGACACCAATCGCGATTATTTCGAGGGACGACATCTTTCCCTCCGATTGCTGCTGGAAAGCGATGTACGAGATGTGAAATTGCCTTTCCCTGATCCTGATACTGCTGATTCAGGGGGAACCTACATCAACGGATTATCCCTGTCGCAGGAGACTCTTGAAAACATCTATTGGAAGAATGCGAATCGATTGTACGGTAGATTCATTGAGCAAGGAGAAACATAGTGAAAACCAGAAAAACAAGGCCTTACCTTCTTGTGTTTTCTTGATAGAATGACAGAATAAACTCAGCCCGTTCTTGTTGTTTCTTCTTTATCCCTTGTATCTCTCTGTACTTCATCAGGTCGTCTGAACTATATTTCTTGGGCCAAGTGGTGTGTTTGCCAACTCGAAGACAAGGGACCATGAGTTTACTTTCTCTTTGGTCCAATTCGTAGGGGTTAACTATATGCAATTTTTGTTTGGTACGGTCAACGTCAAAACGAACCTCTTTGGATACTTCAATAAACTCGTATGAATCTATGTTCTCTTTGATAGCATGTACCTTCACAGTACGTAACACAGCGTGCTTCTCTGGTTCTAAGTATATCCCAGTATCATCGGCATATTTCATGATTGACTGTTCGACGAATGAAAGACCGATTGCGGCCATCTTCTCTGATCGAGATGGTTCATCACTTTGTTTGATCCGCTCAACTGCATTATACTCATCCTGTTATATAGGAGCTTCAATGCTCTTGACATATACCCTCAGAACCGTATCATGAACAGTTTTGTTGGAATTTCCCCAGTTCACGTCGGTACCTCTTTACATAGTGCTTCTTTCTGGCAATTAGAAGATTTCTGTCACAGGCGTTACAACGGCAATCTGGGGCCTGGATATGATTGTTTCTTCAACCACTGGCAAATCCATGCTCGACAACCTTCCACAGGCCGTGATGCACGATGTTGGCATGCTTAACGGTGGACATGCCTTTGACGAGAAATACATGGGCAACTTCTCATTCTGGCTCATAACTTCTCACAGAGGCATTGAACTGACTGCACAGGAACTCCTTGCTTATGCTATTTCTTTCGGTGTTTCATCCCTTGCCAAGCGTGCAGGAGGTTTCCACGCCACCAGATTGGGCACTTCAAGCAGGATGGGCAAGTGGCTTGGAGACATCTGTTCAGAAGCAGGTGAAGAGCTTGGTGAGAGCATGACGCGCAGGCGATCTGACCGAACGTTTGACTCGTGCTGCACCTAGAGTTGTCAAGATTTGAGCGGTATTTCAAGAATCAGTGCCTCTATCCTCAGCATCTATTTTGCTCCGATGAGGGTTGTTGACCAGTGGTACGATGCTGAACCAAGCTTCCACTTACAGAAGATACAGTGGATGAAATTTTTGAAAGTTTCCTGAATTCATGTTCTTTGGCTGAAAGCTACAATATTATCTTGTTTCACGTTCTTACCGATACTGGTCAACAAAATCTACCAAGAACTCCCTCCACTCACGACACCCAACCCCATTTGAAATGATTTGTCTAAAACAGAATGGTTAAGATGGAGTGTGTCGATTATCATGTCTAATACTGTGTTGAAGAGTATCTTGATACTGAGACTTGTTGCTGTCCATATCACGCTCTCATTATCTAGATTCTTTGCACGTAACTTTTGCGCAAGTATACCGTATGATTGAAGGATTTTGAGTGTGCTGCAAGTTCAATTATTCTACAGAATCCATGTGTTCGGCACATTTATAAACTAATATGCGGGAGAAGATTCCGCCCAATACTTTCAGATAAAGGGAGAGAGGGATTGTTTCGATTGACACTCATTGAGGGATGTAATACCGATGGCTACGGTTGCTTTTTAACTGGATAATCGACGATAGATTTCCAGACCATTCTTCATACAATCATCTGCATTTGGGAAATAATGGAAATAACCATTATGAAAAATAAAACGAAAAGTAAACGGAGAAATCTAATCGTTGCAGCTTTTGCCATAATAATGGTTTTTCAGTTAGCATCTTTTGCAAATGCTGTTAGTGGAAGTGACACCCCTTCGTATCCATACGCTAATGACTGGACGACAGGGCTGTGGGGCGATAAGTATGCTAACGCAAATGAAAACACAGGAAAATTGGAATGCTACGCATATATCTATTCCTTTAGCTGTGACGCAGGAGCTGAGGTTTTCGCTCGTCAGACTGTTTCAGGAAGTTATCGCTGGCGTGTTGAGGTGGAAGTGTCACTAAAAGGGTACATCAACAATGTAGGCCTATATTCAGGAAACGAACTGCAGATTTACATTAAGCTCTTGGATAGTGACAAGAACTTCATTGTGGAAAAGGAGATATATAACGCAGATAGAGGTCCTAATACTCAGGAAATCGTTGATTTTGGTACCGATACCTTTACGGAGTATTTCTCGACATATCGCACTAATGTGCGGTATATTGGTGTTACGTTTTTTGTTGCATCAGGAAATGGTGGAAAGGTCTGCCAAGATGCGGATCATCAGACAATCAACGACCCAGCCTACGTTATCGTAAGTAGCATATCGTGGTCCAATTATTGAATTGTTGGGAAGGGCATCATGCCCTTCTCTTTTTAATAGAACTTAAGAAAGGTTTATGCATCATCAATCCTATGGCGATTACTGCAATGTGTAGATGAATTAAAAAATGAGCGGGACTCACATTATTACATTATCTGGAATTAGCAAAAGCTTTGGAGATGTAAACGCTCTTGAAGAAATCAGCTTGGATATTAATGAAGGTATTTCCGGCATCATAGGGCCAAATGGAGCAGGGAAAACAACACTCTTGAAGATTATGCTTGGATTGGTGAAACCTGATGCGGGAAATGGTCAGATATTGGGGTATGATATGCGGCAGGAAAACCTCAAGATACGATGGCGTATAGGAGTTCTTCATGAGCGCCCATCGTATCCAATGCGAATGAGGGTCGAGACCTATTTAAAAAGAGTTGAACGATTGTACAAGAAAGAAGGAAACACACGGAGAGTTCTTGAAATGGTCAACCTTTTTGAAGATCGAGAGCGGAAAATCGGAGCACTATCTGCTGGAATGCTGCAACGATTAGGCATTGCTCAATCATTAGTTGGAGATCCCGAACTTGTATTTCTAGATGAGCCAACTTCCAATCTCGATATAGATGGCCGTGATTCTGTTGCCCGAATGATAATAGATATTCATAATCAAATGGGCATATCATTTGTCGTTTCTTCTCACATTCTTTCTGAGCTTGAGCGGGTTTGTCATGACATTGCCATTCTTCGAGAGGGAAAACTAATCGCTGATGGTCGACTCCAAGAACTAGTGCGGAAATATACTGCGAAGCGATACAAGATTGTGGTTTCTGATCCTCAGAAGCTAGTTGATAGTGTCAAGCCATTGAAGGGTATTCGTAATGCCGAAATTACAGGAGCAAACACGATAACAATGAGAATTGATTCAAGGGATGTTTCCACCATTGAGCATAAAGTGAGAACAGCTGCATCCGACCTAAACATTGACATATACGAAATTCAACAGGCAGGAACACTTGAGGATGCTTTCAGGGAGGTGGTGCTGAATGAATGAAGATGAACACAACGTGCAATCTATTGCGGCTCTTGATTGGGAGATATCCTTTTCATTTCCAACATTAGAAGGTTTTGTGGCGGTGTTTATACTCCTCTCTGTCGGAATCTGCATGACCGGTCAGATGTTTGACCCTTCTATCTCAATTAGACCTGGACCTGGTTTCAACAGTACAGAGCGTTTAGAGTACTACACTGGACTTGCTGAAAATGAAGCGTCGAGCGCTTTGATAGCGATCTTTACGATTTCAGGGTACATACTTGGCTTGGTAATACCGATGTTGATCGCATTCAGTCTTGCTTCTGCGTTCGAAAGTGGGCTTCTAGAGACTCTACTTTCTTATCCTATAGGGAGAAGAACCCTTCTGCTAACAAAACTAGGAATTACAGTCATCTTGATCAGCAGTTCAGTAATTCTCACATCAGTCCTTTCGGTAGGAGTTTTCTATCTCTGGCAAATCCCGATTGTTGATTTGATGCTTTTAATAGTAGCCTTACTCTCCACATGTCTCGCTATTGCCGTTAGCGCTATTCTTCTGGCGGTGATATCGAAACGTGTTGGCATAACCTCTGCAGGTTGTGGTAGTCTGTGGATTGGAATTTTGTTTGTCACATCTGATCCTGAGTATAATATTCTATATGGCATTCTAAATCCCTGCCAGATTGTTGTCAAATACCTGATAGGAGGGGGTTCTTCTGTAGGATTGCCAGAGTTGTTCATTTGTCTTTCAGGCAGTATTCTTCTTGGGGTCGGTTTGATAGCATTGAGTATTTTAGCTTTTGAGAGAGTTGATATCTAATGGCTTATCGAAGTCGCGTAGGTAAGGCTCTATTCATTATCGGACTGGCTCTCATCATTTCATCTTTCGCTGGTTCTATTGAGTACGGAACCGGATCAGATGTAAGCTATGGGACTTACAAGGGTAAGCTTGTACGAGCTGCAGGTGATATCCGTTTTGAAGTCGAAACCCGTAACCAGTCACTGTTCTCGTTGTATATCATGAGATTCAATGATTTTACAAAAATGATTCGGCAGAATGGTTCGATGGAAGGGTGCCGGTTAGTGCTTTCGTTTGAAAATATCACCGCGCATAATGGAACTCTACATGTACTCGTTCCGGGTTGGTTTGCGATATTTACCACTCCGACCCAAGAAGGGGTCGCTCATATTCATATTTCAGTTAACAAATTGAAACCGAGTACTGGAATATTCTTTCCTGGCGTCCTTTCTACGTCTGTTGGAATCCTTATCACAATGCATTGCTCATTCTTTAGAAAAAAAACTAGATAGGAGGAGCACCCTTGTCCAACTCTGGAATTACAAGGTTTCTAAGAGGTTGACAGAAAGAACTTTAGCTAGGATAGGAGCTACCCCAAAACCAGTCCTGTCGAGGTCTGATATTAGCACCTCCTCTATCACGTGAACTGCCAAAACTAGAGTTCATTTCCCCGTATTAATCGGCACTCTGCAAATAGCATTACAACGCATTATTGACCGGAAATACCAAGGCCGTTAGTTCAGATACGGTGCTCGCTTTTCACTTTTGCAAGAGAGTATAATGAAAAAAGAGAAAATAGATAGAAATCATTTGAAACTGAACCAAGAAATAATTTCAGTTTAGGAATTAAGCAAATCATTTGGTTTGCTGTAAGTGCTTCGGAACTTGCATATAGAAATTCCACCGTGAACCCTCGGACTGGGTGGTTCTAGTGGCGGGAGTAGGGCCCCACGGTTGAAGTTGACCGAGTTTTGGACTTCTTGGCCAAGATATACTCTTGTCAGTTATATGAGTCGATGATTGGAACCAAAAAGACTCTCATTCTACAAGATAGCCCAGCGAGGAAAATATATCATGAAGCCGTATCGAATGGTGAAAGAAAGCGCAGAAGATGAACTTACCACCGGTTCTTCTACAGGATGAGAGCTATCTATAACCAAAGGCGATCTGACCGAAAATGTAGCTCGTGCGGCACCTAGAGTTGTCAAGATTTAAGCGGGACCGCAGGAAAGCAGTACCTCCATCCTCAGCATCTATTTTATTTCAGTAATGCAGTTTCAAAGCAAGAAGAGATGGTGTTCCGTGTTGCTACTATTTACACACGGCTTTACTCTGTTTTTCTAGTTATGCCTGTTAATGGATCGATTCTCAGAGCAAATCTCACATAACGCCGCTCTTTCTCATCTCAATATGATGGGAACAGGAACTGGATGTCAGATTCCTCGGAAATTGATGTGAACAACGAATATGAAAATCTGGCTGCTAATTAATTGCAATTACTAATCCTATGCTTGATGAATTTTGAAAACAATAAAAAGAGGGATGCAACAAGGTCACCTGTAAAGATGCCCTTGTGTGTTTTATTCTATTCGTAAGATGCGCTAAGCTGAGTTCTTTAGACCTCTTCTAGTCCAAGGTCTTCCTCTGCTTCCAGGTCATCCTCTGCGAGGACTTCCTTGGATGCTTCGTACGATTCTTCATCATACTCATCTTCGAGGACAACTCGCTGGGCTCGAATGCCACGCGGTGTTTCCTCGGTCTGGAATACGACACGATCTCCTTCACTAAGGAAGCGATCGCTCTCTATGGCACTAGCGTGTACAAAGACGTCCTCGCCTTCTTCACGCTCAATGAAGCCATAGTTCTTTCTAGCGCTAAACCATTTTACGGTGCCGTGTTCTGTCATGTTAGACATTTCCGTTTGCTGTTATACAGAGTCTTCTCAACACTGGTTTCCGTCATAAAGACATAGTCAGAATCAGAAAAAATGCTGTTAACATCCTAAACCTAATCCAAACGCACGCAGTGTTACTCTGTATATTATAACCCTCTTTTCTGCACATATATAGTTTTGGTAACCATATGCCCTATCTTCAGATCATAAACATCGACATGGATTTTGAATAGACTTCTCCAATTTGCTTTGCCAACCATTCAAAATATGCTCCGGCTCACCATTACCGAATACTTGTGTGTTCTCCGTTGAATGGAATCCGAAAACGGATGAAGACCAACGCTCTTCTCACCAAGATAGGATAGCCTATCCGGAACAGTTACTACTTCTGACTCCAAACAACCACTGGTGACGGACTGCTCCGAATCTGCTGGTTGTGATTCATGAATCGTTATCTTCCGTATTGCTTACTCAGCACAGCAAAATATGGAAACATCATGACAACCATTGGCAACAGGGAAGCCATCGGCAACACCCAAACCACTGAAAGAAGAGGGTATGTTATCGAGAACAAAATGCCAAACAACTGCAATATGCCATATACGATTGATACGCAAGGAAAAACCAGCCAAGACAACGGAGGTTCTATAGACGCCTTTGCAAAACCAGTAGGATCATCAGCCATCAGAGCTGACGTCAGAAAGCTTGGAATCAGAATGCTGGCAACAGCTATCAATCCCAGAATGTAGAGCCGGAAGCTATACCATGACGGAGGAGTAAATGGCAATGTTGCAAATCCCATAGCCGCGATAGCTGTAGCAAGCACACCGAAAATCAGCATCGCTTTCAGGACTCTCTTGGCCGAGAAGTTTGAGCTGGTGCCAGCTGTTCCCAGTTTGTCGTGTGCCCATACGATGTTAGCGGATACTACAATCAGAAGAATCGGCATTGGCAATACGATACCTGGATTATACAAGCTTCCCAAATATCCTGCGAGGGCAGGAAGCATCAAGAAGATGATCACCAGTACTACCCAGTATAACAACACAAAGAGTGGATAACCCATCAGGAGTTGATACCTTCGCTGATTCCAATCCTTAACAACCGCCCTTGATGATTCCATCTCTACCACCAACCTTCTTTTTATGTATCCCGCTGTTCAAGCGGTTAGTATCTTTGTTATTTTAGTAATATGATTTTTGGGAAGCCAAGTTTGGGAATAGATAGATTAACTCCGAAGAAATGGAACGCAGAAAGCAGCTTGAAGGAATATAATGCAGCTCTTCCGCTGGTAATTAGCTTGACAAGACTATCTGTGAAAAGAACAAGGAAAAGCTAATATGAAAATAAATGCATATTCAGTTGTGCGCATGAAGTGGGATGGAGGTTTTATCTTTCCAATGAAACGAAGGCTGGGCCTGATTTTGGCCTTTACCTGATGCTACTTCGTGTTTTAGCTTATAGTTTTTCTGAGATTGTCGAGCTCTGGCAGAATGCATCGGTCGCCATCGTAGGCACGGACCGTACAGTGCATAACAGTGTGGCATCGAGGATGGTTGCGTATCCAGGGCTCAGAAACGTGTAACTACATAGAATTGTGTGGCTAGAATGGGTTGATGGCCTTCGGAATAACTGCAAGTCCAAAAAGAAATAGAATTGCTCACGGGTGCCCGCGAGCATTGATATACTACGTTGAGATCAAGAATGAAATCGCCTGAGCGATTCCGTCCTTTTACATCTCTTCTTCTGCTTCGTCTTCGAGAACCACATTGATGGCTCGAAGGCCACGGGGGCTCTCTTCAGTCTCGAATACTACGCGGTCTCCCTCTGAGAGAAATCTGTTACTCTGGATTGCTGAAGCGTGAACAAAGACGTCCTCGCCCTCGTCACGTTCGATGAATCCGTAATTTTTCCTAGCGTTAAACCACTTGACAGTACCGTTTTGCTTTGTCATTTTTAATTTCGCCTGTTATACAGAGATGATTTTCAGCATTGCATCAACTTTCATTGAGATGATCAGAATCAGAAAAAATGTTACTAACATCCTAGCCGAATCTAGACCTAACACAATGCTGCTCTGTATACGAAAGCCCGTCTCTCTGTGTATATATAGTTTTGGTAGGCTCATTTCATTCTATACATAGTATTACTCTCTTAATTCTCTGACGTGAGAGACATCCCAGATAACTGCGGTTTGATCTCGGGAGGTAGTAGCAAGTGCACTTCCGTTAGGGGACCACGCAACGGAGAATAGACTCGCTTCATGCTTCACATAAGCGAGCCGATTTCCGGTTCTGGGATTCCATATCGCTGCAGTCTTATCCGAAGAACCGGTGGCCAAAAGGCGCCCATGAGGACTCCATACAAGAGCTCTTACGTAATCATCATGATTCAAGGTAATCGGCCTGTTTTTGTTCTTCATATCCCAGACAACAGCTGTATTGTTTTTCAAGGCAGCAGCTAACCTGGTGGCATCGGGATTCCACGCTATGAACCACGGTCGTCCATCGGGTTCGAATACATTCAGCTTTTTTCCGGTCTGCACATCCCAGACTGCAATAGTCCCATCCTCGGATGCAGTAGCGAGCTTGGTACCATCAGGGTGCCACTGAATACAGTATACTTCC
>WJIL01000019.1 GCA_014730275.1 Candidatus Lokiarchaeota archaeon
AGGGTATTATGACTGCGGATTTCCACGCCAATATCGAATGTATGATTCTGATAGTTGCTTTTGTTGACCTGAAAACGAACTGTGTACAAATCATCTCCCACAGTGAGCGCGTCATCGGATTCAGTATAGATGGTGATGTTGTACTCACCCGGAGCAGTCTCGACTACTGTGTAGTTTCTCTCACCGGTGGAATGGAAAGAAGTCCAGTTGCAGGTTATTGAAGAGTTAGCATTCTCAATAGGCTCGTTATTGTCTGTATCAGTCCATGTCAAGGTGAAGGACGCAGCCTCACCAACAGGAATTGAAAGCTCATTTGCGGTGTATTCAATACGGTTGTATATCTCGCGAACTTCCACGAAGATAAGACGGGACGAAGGTTCGACATAGGACGCACTCGCATTCACAAGGATAGGATATTCGCCAATTTCAGTTGATTCAAGGTTAAGCTCAATCCTGTACAGCCCATTGCCGGTCTCATTCACCTCATATCCAGCTGTCCAATTACATCGTATGTTGGCACCTACTATTCCAGTTTCATTCACATTCGTGAAATTCATTGTCAGAGATTGATTCGAACCGATAGCACCGGAGATTTTCGGGTAATCTGGTGAATCCAATACAGAATCGTAGTTGATTATCAAATTAAATGTGGCTAGCGCATCGTCGAAGTTGTCTCGTGACCAAGTCAAGCTCAGAGTGAATTCTCCTTTGCCGGGCACTACAGATGTGTCAATTACATTGGTATATTCACCGTTGCCATTATCGTCGAATTCCTCGGTACCATTGACCCAGTCCATCGTTAGTGTACCGCCAGGAACGAGAATATCACTATCGGTATCGTTAGCCTCTATGACCAGTAGAACAAGATCTCCATATGTAGCATTGCTTTCCCAAGTCTGACGAGCATCAGATGGATACTTCACGTTTAGCTCAGAAGAGTGTGTTATTCTGAAAGCACGCCTGAAGAAACCAGTTGCATGCCAAGTGCCATTGGTTCCCCTGTCGTTAGTCATGGCCTGAACCATCCAATCTCCTGCAGATGCATTGGAGCCAGCAAGATTGAACACAGGAGTAGTTGCATATCCAGAGGAATCCGCTGTTACATTGACTGAATACCATGAATCACCTTCGGGACTGTATATCGTAATGTTGACTGTGGATCCCTGATATGCGGTACCTAGATCGACCCTAACCTGACTGTCTTCATCCGCCCTGAAGTTCGCTGATCGATTCCACAAGGCGTCATCGGAATCATAGAGCTCAACATCTTGTATTATATTGGAAGACTTACTTCGAATTCTCCAGTAGCCATAACGTCCTGCTTCCGTTGTTACCTTAAACGTAGATACGTTAAGGTAGTTATCACCAATTTCTCCACCAGACCAACCGCTGGTCAGATTTGTGTTAGGAGCCAGTGGTCTAGCTACGAAGAATACATCCCGACTGTGGGGAATACTCTGGTTGAAGAAATACAGATTTGGATAACCATCCGGAATATCTGCGTGATGGTAGGTCGTATAGTAAGCATCAGTACCATTCTGAATCGAAAATCTCTCCCCATAAGAATCAGGACTGATTTCGTAGACAGTCTGAGCGGAGGTGTCTCTTGCGAACATATTGGTTTCTACTGAGAAATCAACAGTAATGGTCTTGTTTGGATCTGGATTGGTAGGCGATGGTGACCAGCTGAAGTTGAATGCAACAGGGTTCTCAGTCCAAGGTGTAGTTGGGTCTATTGTAACACTTCCAGAGCCGTAGCCTGCAGAATCTGAGACTTGATTTCCAGCCATATCCAAGTTAACTTGAGAGGGTTTTGCCTTGGTCTTCAAATACAATACAACATTGTCAATTCGAGCACTTGGCCCGATATCTGGATCATATCCGACATCTTGCTTGCTTAGCAGGCCTACCTCTATATCAACATTAGAATCAGATAGTAAATCAAAGAGGCTCTCTGGAATTTCTATCAAGCCAGAATCATACCAAGTTTCTTCAGCGGCTATATCGTCAAAAACAAGCTCCCAAACTTCTTGACCTTCTACATTAACATAAATAGAGAAGGATCCTGTCATTCCATAGTGAGTATCATCAAGTGTATCAGCCCAATAGTCAAGCCGAAAACCAGCCCAAACAACATCGCCACGTGAGACTGACTGTGTTTGAGTGGCATAAGCTGCATCACCAGAATCGAACAAATAAGGATCCGATGTATCTGTCGAGTTGATTTCTAGGTATATGCAATCATCGCCACTTCCGTGACCATCTTCAATCCATTTGTAATCAGGATAACTGTCACCTGAATCTCCCGTTGTACCAAACGACCAAGCCCCAAGCCCACCTTCAAATCCGGGAGAAGTCATCCAGGTCCTATTCTCGGTTAAATCAAATACTCTTGATTCTAGACGATATCCTTCCCAGCCATCGCTTGTGGGTATACTAACCGATGCATTTGCAGTTGTATTCGTTGGTAGGTACTGCATCGAATTTCCTGTGAAAATATCAGTTCTGTTTCCGTATTCACCAGTACCAAGTGAAGAAGAGATTCCACTCCATTCCGTCATTCCCTGTTCTGAAGAAACGTATTCTTTCGAATCATATAGCTGGTCAGGTTCAACCTGATTCACATCTTTCGGAACATCCTTTTCTACAGTCTTAGATGGGGCGTTATCTGGAGTCAGTGAAGCGTTATGAAGATTCGACACAAATGGAGTGGTAATCATTAGTAATACTACTATCGATAATGCAACTGGTACTAGTTTCTTCATTTTCACTGCTCATCACCTCCGAGCTGATCAAGTAATGCTTCTATCTCTGCCCGCGATAGATTTCTAGCCTGTTCAATAATGAGTTCTATCTCACTTTCTTCTATTCCACGCGTTTGTAATCGGCGGCGCAAATCTTCAATCTCCTCCTCCGATAATCCTTTCACGGCTTCTGGTTCTTCAGGTTCCCTTTCTCTCGCCTTGATTTCTCGGGCTCGCCTTGCTCTTTCCTGTTTGATAACTTCTGAAACGAATCCTGCACGTTCGCTTGGACGCATAGCCTCCAAATCATCGCGCAAGATGGCAATATCATCTTCAGTCAGGCCGACAATGTCAGCAAGTTCATCAAGTAACTCCTCGACATCAAGTACCGATACATCCACAGTAGAAAGTGCGACATCCTCGTTTGTCTTCCTAATATGTATCGCTTCAAGGTCTTCATTCATCATTTCCTTCAGAACTTCACGTCTCGATCTCACAGGTTTGGCTTCAGGGATTTCTCCTTTCTCCAAACTTCCCACCATTCCTCTGAGCCATCGGAGCATCTTTGGAACAGATAGGATTTTCACGTATACAGCACCCAGAATAACCAAGGCTATGAGCCCTACCATGCCGTAACTGAATCCTGTTACAAGTGCTTCTTGTTCAGGTGTTAGTAATGAGTAGATTGTGATGCTAACCTCGCCATCCTTGTAGTCTTGAGCGCTGAGTGTGACATTGATTCGGTAACTCCGGACATTGTTTGCAACGAATCCTAAGGCATACGTTCCGTTGCCATAATCGATATCGAGATTCGTTGCTCGCGTAAGCTCAAGATTTGTAGTCTCGTTTATCGCATTAGGAATGGGTACTCCGTGGTCAATATCCATAAATGTCACAACTAGCAGAAATGGTTCGCCAACATACACCTGATTCAATTCATTTTCAATGACTAATTCGGTTCTGATTCTCCGAATTGTCATATCCACAGCTAGAACCGCTTGACTGTAGTTTCCTCGGGAGAATATGACCCTGACATTGTATGGTTCAGATCTGATTTGAAGTCGGGAGATATTTGTTTCTGCAGGGCCGAATCGATAGGAGCCATTGCCAAGATTGGTAAGCTGTACGGCTCCAAATTCCCATATCGCTGTTGCTGTGGCATCCGCTATTGATTGGTTGTGAAGCGTGTCCTGGAATTTGAATAGTTGGCTATAGTCATCACCAACAGGAAAATCAACCTCATCTGACCCAGCTATCGTGGTACTTATCGGCTTGACAAGAAGTCTAACATCTCCATACGCATAGATATACCGTTCTTTGCTGAATGTGACTGAAATGGTGTGAGGTAGGCTTCCAGCAGCAACGATAGAGGTGTTGACCGTTAAGGTATACTCTCCATCACCGATATCAATGAGGGGACCAGATGAAGAAGCAAATGAGTAGCTTGTCGAAGCATTTGACACCCCTATATCATTATGTGAATCGAGGAACTGTAATCGATATGTTACATTCTGACCGTAGAAAGCCTCCTGAAATGCATCCCCAATAACGGATAGTCTAGTGGGAATCTTCTCTATCTGGATAGTGAATCGAATCAAGCTTGGCTCGTACCCCTCCTTGAATGATGAAATGCTCAAACCCCATTCACGGATTTCCAGAGCCTCCGTTGATACATTTCCAGAATAGAATCCGCCACCAAGATCAGTTAGATTCCCAGTTACCGAGCCAATACTGTAGGTTAGATTTGCACCATCCACAGGAAGGTCAAGATCGGTATTATTCAGGTAAACCGTGACATTCAGATAATCACCTGAAATCACAGAAAGCACAGTTTCATTGCCGTAAGGCACAAGGTCAGTTGAAATCTGTTTCACTTCTATGAGGAGTTGCGTATTGACGCTCTTGTAATTGTCCGAAGTTGCTCTTAGTAGTACTTGATGACTGCCGATAGGAACACCAGACACCATGAACATACCAGTGTAACTAGACTCTTCTTCGTTCCAATACAAGTCACCCGTACCACCAATCCAGCTATATGATACAGAGCCGCCAGCAATCGGTGTTGTTCCACCTTGAACAGTGTAATTCGCTCGGATTGTTACATTCTCACCATTCACAACTGTGGATTGTCCGGGTTCTAATAATACAGCGGCCGAAAGGGTAGCAGCCAATTTTGCTATTTTTATTTGAGATTCCTTTTCACGGGTTTCGTAATTGAATTTCTCAAAAGACACAGTAATCGTGTATTGACCTGCAGTATAATCAGTAGAATTGAAAGTACAGTTGTAGATACCTTCTGCCACTTCATCTGCTGATTTCATATCACCAGCGAATGTTATGTTGACTGTTCCTTCGGACACAGGATCAAAATTCTGTAGATCCGTGACATTGACGGTCACATTGAATAAATCGCCCCATTCTGGGGTTTCAGGCGCAATTTCTATCTGAAGTTCCACTGGAAGGGCTGAAAGTATAATCTCAGCCAAAACAGATTGATTCACATGAAATACCTTGGATGCATTAATCTCGAAGGCGTACAAACCAGCATCTAGGCCTGTTGTATCTATTGTAAGGTTGTATACACCATTTCCAATTTCAGACAAATGATCCGAAGTCGTGTGTGTGGTATTCCAGCTTGTTTCAATCAATGCATTTTCAATGCCAGTTGAAGTCACAATGTCGAGGAATGTTATGTTTCCTACAATTGTATCCCCAGGATAGTAGGTAGATCCTGCAGGTAAGTTGAATTTCAATGAAGTTGAGACAGGATTAACTGTTACACTGAATCTGAGCCCGGTACGGTTTTGATAATAGGGGATTCCTGTCCAAGTAGCATTGGCACGGAAATAGTATTTTCCAGGTCCAGCAAGATCCGTAGTATTAATCCGAATTTCATAAGCCCCTTCGCCCAAATCATAAATCCAATAGCCAAATGAGGTTGTATTCTGACATCTTACGGAGATATCCGCACCTTCAATTCCCTCACCAGACAGATAATCGCCGTATCGTATTGTAGGGCTTGCGTTGAAGAATATGTAAGCAGGAGGAGTAGAGAGAACGCCCATCTGAGTAAATCTTGCTGTTATCGATACTTCAGTTGAGGTAGTTGCGTTCTGATAGAATGGTGTCGTATCTCCCCAGTACATCTTTAATTGAACAGGATAATCATTTGTTAAGGATGAACTGAGCGCACTCGAGTTCATTGAAATAACATATACACCATCAGTACCCGATAGACTGTAATCTGAATTGGGCAGTGATATATCACTACCATGTGTAACAGAAAGAATGTCTTTGGAAAGCTCAATACCTTCGCCAGTTAGAGAATCGGTAAGGGTAAGTTCGAAGGATATGTTTTCTAGATAGGGGGTATTGAGAGGTGATTCTGAAACAGTGAAAGAGATAGGTCGTCTCGATACCTCGAGACTTACAGTTGTGCTTCTTTCCAAATAGAAAGGTGTACCAGTCCAATTGGCAATAATTGAAATTGAATAGGTACCAAAATCTCCGAGAGCATCATCTGTAGATATCCTGATCGTGTAGTTGCCGTCCCCGTGGTCCTCAACCCAGTAATTTGTCCCAAGCTCAAGTTCGTGCTGAGCGGTATCACATGAAGCAAGTACATTGGCTCCAGAGATACCAGACCCATCGTTGTCATCCGTAAATGCTATTGTAATGTTGGCAAGAGTCTGATAGGGTGCTAGTGATGGCAATTCACTGGTCAGCTGAGTCCTTCTTCTCGTTATTTTCAGATAGAAGAAATCGGTTGCATTCTCACAGTATCTATCCCCGCCGTAGATAATACTTGCATTCACCTGATGTGTGCCCAGCTCTCCAAACGCGGTGGTATTCAACGAAAGGGTGTAGTTTCCGTTGCCTTCATCAGTTATGTCATAATACCCTTGGAGGACAGAATCAAGTGACAAAACACTTCCATCCATGCCTATACTAGTAAAATCGTCCAAATCGCGGTACGTAAATCTCAACGTAAGATTGTTACCATATTGGACTGGGCCATATGAACCATGAACTAATTCTGTATAGCGGTATCTGACCGTTATTGGTATCTCCGAAGACGTTCGGTTTTGATAGAAGGGTTCACCAATCCACGTCAAATTGAGATGGAAACTATGAGTACCGGGCTCCCAGTAAGACGTATTGAGTTCAATTATGAATTCACCAGAAGAATCACCCACGTAGAAGACAGAATACGGAACGGATTCTTGGATTGAAATATGTAGAGAAGAAGCATTCAGTATGGGAGTTCCAGTCAAGACATCAGTATATACGAAGCTGAGGTTGACTAGTTCATCATAAGGAGTAACTGGTAGTGGTTGCCAATCAACAGTTGTCTGTCGATATGTTGCCGTTACTGAAACAGTAAGTGATTGATTCTCATACAAGGGTAGTTGTCCTTCTGTCCAGTTCAACCAAATCAAAAGGTCGTATGAGCCCAGTCCACTTAGGAGACTAGTATTGAATGCAATGTGATACTCACCAGGAGAAGTTGTTGGATTTGTTTCGTTGATTACCATGTCAGCTTGATTCAACGTTTCTCCAGGTGTAAGAATCTCTACACTCAAAAACACATTACCCGGATATAATCCAGTAACGTTTGATATTCCCGTATCGTTTGCAAGATCATAGTAAACCACAGAGAAAGTAATGTTTTCACCATACGAAGTCATTACAGGACTTTGTTCTAGATAGATATCTGTGGGTGTTCCCACAACTGTTACATCAGTCTGAATTGTCCTATTGTAATACTTCCTTGTCAACCCAGTCCAATTGACAAGTATGGTCAAATCCTTCTCACCGGTTGAATTCCACTGATCGGCATCTATGAGGATGATGTACTCTCCTGGTCGACTACCATTAGATACCGAGAATTCTACTGATGCCAAGCTCGAACTCTGTACATCTAGAAGAACATTATATCCAGTAGCACTTCCATTTGTGATTCCGGTATCTGCATCGACATCATAATACACAACGTAGGCTTCAATTTCACCAGTATATGGAGTTGGCTCTATTGGATTATCTAAGTATAGGGAGGTCAGATGCGTCCTTAATTCAACTGTGATTGTAAATGTGTGATTCTGAGTAGCGTACCTTTCGACATTGAAAACTACGTCGTAAGAGTCCAAAACGTCAGAGTCTTCAGAGAATAGTGTTACCTCATACTTGCCAGGTGAAGTCTCGACCACGGTGTAGTTCTCTTCGCCAGCTGAATGAATCTCGGACCAATTACAACTGATTGCATCAGCAGCACCTGTGATAGGCTGGTCATGATCTGTATCTCGATAGGTTATCGTTAATGAACTCTGATATCCAACAGGGAGAGAAACCTGGCTAGCAGAGGGTATTGCTGAAGTGAATAACTCTCTCACTTGGACCGAAAGGGTAATGGTTCGACTCTCACAGTAGTCTTGAGAAGCAGTAATTTCTAGTCGATATGTATCTAGAGACGTATCATCCGTTTCTAGTGTAAGATTGTAGTGACCAGGGTTGCCAGGTACTTCTTCAACTGAATACTCATCATGAGACCAGTTTGCTATTATTGTTGCATCCGTTATTGGATTGGATTCTTCGTCTTCATAGTAGAGATCTATCTGGCCAATGTATCCTCCAGGAACGTCAATCCCAGGTGCATCAGAAGAGAGGAGCTCAGTATCGAAAATCACGTTGATTGTGAAAACAGTTGAAATGGCATCATAGAAATCATCAGACCATTCTAGGCTGACTGGGTATGCACCTCTACTTGTCACTTGGCTTGTATTCAGGGTGACCGAATATTCACCGGTACCCATATCATTCAATGATCCAGAACCAGCTGCCCAGGAATACGTCATCTCGCCTCCTGGGAGAAGTTCGCCGTTATCTGTGTCTTGAACTCTGAACTGAAGTAGAACAGGATCTCCATAAGAGACATTCTTGGACCAAGTATCGTCCGAACCAATCGGGTATTTCACACTGATATCTGTTGAATGTTTAATTGAAAATTCCCGTCTGAAGAAGCCCACATTTCTAATGACCTCGCCTGAGCCAGAATCAACCACCTTAGCCTGTACTTCCCAACTCCCAACAGAC
This sequence comes from Candidatus Lokiarchaeota archaeon, assembly GCA_014730275.1. NCBI lineage: Archaea > Promethearchaeati > Promethearchaeota > Promethearchaeota archaeon. The sequence goes on from WJIL01000019.1 coordinate 8,835, forward strand.
GCGTTGTATGCGTCAAAATTGATGTAATCAGATACTGCGTAACCGCTACTATCTACCGTAGCTTGAAGGTTAATCCAAATACTGCCATTGGGGGCATAGATGGTGTAGTTAACAATGTCATTCTCATAAGAGCTAGGTAATGTAGCCCTGAATCTGGTATCATTATTTGCTCTGAACACCTCAGTTCTGGACCACTGTGCAATCGCTTGATTCCACACTTCAAGATTCTGAATCATATTGGGAGATGAACCTTTTAGTAACCAGAATCCGTTTTGCTGGTTCACTGTGACTTCGTAGGCTGATACATTTACTAACCCATCTCCAGGGTCCCCATAGTGCCAACCGTAGGAAAGATTTGTTGTTCTGTCTGTTGGCTGTGCCATGTAGTTGATATCTCTGTTTTGCGGAAGTGAGATGTTAAAGAAGTATTTCGATGAATAACCTCCCGGTACAGCCGCATAGAAATTGGTCTGCCAGTTCACATCACTCGCATTTTCAACTGAATAGCTGTCTCCCACCAAGAAGTTCTCAGCGTCATATATCGTAGACACGTTATATCTTCGGGCATAAGCTGTAACTGCTGCATCAATTTGGACATTGATATCAAAATTCGGATCGGGTGGATTAGGAGATGGTGTCCAAGAGAAGTTCGCATAGGCTTTGCCTCCATCCCAGGGATTCGAGGGAGAATAAGAAACAGTTCCAATTCCATAAATGGGATTTCCTCCATCTACCACATTTGATACGGGAGCCCCATTCATCTGTAAATTGATATCTTCAGGCGTGGCTTTGGCTTTGATGTATATTACTATATTGTCCAAGCGGCCCTGAGGTATAATATCAGGTCGGTACCATTCTAGCTGTGTGACTCTCAGACCACTCCAAATACTCAAATTCGGAAGCGAAAAAGAAGACGGGTTCACTGAGACAATCCCGGTAGAAAACCAAGACTCATCACTATCAATAGCATCGAATTTCTTCGACCATAAGTACTCTCCTCCATTGTCAGGATCACCGTCACTAACAAACAATTCAAAGAAGCCAGTCATGTAGGATCCATACCCACCCCAGCCTGAGCTATCAGCCCAATAGTCGAGAGAGACGCCCATCCAATCGATATTCCCACGATTGATAGTGAGGTTCTGAGTTACATACGCCTTGTCTCCCGGGTCGTACCAGTCACCATTCTGGCTGCCGGTATCGTAATAATAGCCGGTTATTTCAAAGAACGTGGAACCGTCTCCTGTCCCATGTCCATCTGAATCCCATTCGGAGGTGAATGTATTATCCTCGGTACTTGCAGGATATGTCTTGGGTTCATTATGATAGTCATAGTCCCATAATGAGTCATCATCAAATCCAGAGTTTTCCACCCATGTACGGTTCTCCGTGATATCGGTGATATTGGCATCTACTTGGTATGACTCCCATTCCTCTCCAAGAGGTACACTCAGATTCGACGTGGTCGTATCGCCACTATCAGCATCATAATACATGGTTTCGTCAGTGAAAGTATCGGTCCGATTGCCATATTCCGAGCCGTTCAAAGGCACACCAGAGCCAGTGATTTGTGTTGGAACAGAGGATAGCTCATATTTCCGTAGAACTTCATCAGGTCCAACATGTACCGTGTCTCCATTTTCCAAATCCACTGTAGAGCCTGCAGGTTCATCGACAGGAACACCAATGAAAGCAGGACCGGAAAAGAGGAAACCCACAAACAATGGAAGAATTACCGCTAGGAAACAGATACATTTCTTTGACCGCAAACAATACCTCTCCATTCAATATGATGTGCTGGCGTTATTTGGAGACCTCTAATGTGGTCTGCAATATATTGCCTTCGAGTTTGGGAAATAAGCGTTCTGTTACATAAAACCTGTTTGGTGCGTTGCGTTCGATTTATCGAAAGCGTCTATTTTGGGATTTAGAAGTGAATTCGGGGCGTTATTGCATTCTACGGCGATACAGGAAAACAACAAACACCAGAACTACGAAAGCACCAGCCACAATATAGGGGTAGGTGAGGAGGAATTCCAAAATCCCAAATCCGTCTCCATCGATCCTGATTTTTTGCGTTTGAACACTATTCATACCCAAATCAGTGGCTTCCAAATAGATAGTCAACTCATCCTCAAAAGTCAATGGCGGAATCTCTGCTGTCCACCTGCTGTTATCCTTCACACAATCATATTGGTACTCGGTTTCATTGTCAACCAAGACATGTGCTACTACTTCCTCAACGCCTGAAAGATCGTCCTGAACGATAGCCCAAACTTCCCTTCCTCCTTCAGGCTCGTCAAGAGTATCAACCCCCCAGTTCACAAACTCGGGAGCTTCCGTGTCGAAAATCGAATACATCAATCGAGTAGTCCAAGCATCTGCATTCTCAAGGGCGGTAAAGGAAGCTGACCAGTTCATCAAGTCATACAATTCTCGAGCTTCTTCAAAATGAGCAAGAGCTTTCTCTTTGGCTTCAATGGTCTCGGGTCGAGGATTTTCTGGGATTGAACCGCTGATGTTTACAAAGCGATTCCAGTGCTCCCATTCCATTTGATCTAAGTACGTGCTTTGTACCCAGTTCTGGTCAAACACTGAAGTTCCGTTATGCATACCGAAATACCCCATCGGACTATAGGAGAAATCGCCTGCATAATGGTCCTGACTCCAAGTATGCCCGAATCCAACCGCATGCATGGTCTCGTGAAGCTGAACTCCGGATACTCCTTCGCGCGGCGTAACTCCATCAGGGCGATAGTATCGTTCCCAGGATTTCCATATGGCGGTTTGTCCACCTCCGCCAAGACCGGTGTATTCTCGTCCGTACGCATGCATTACCATGTTCTTCTTGATGAAAACTGCACCGAATACGTTGATCTGCTCGGAATACACATCCACATATTTGTACCTCAGATTCTGATAGATGTCGTAGAACATAGCGTAGCCATCGACAATAGTCTCTCCGTCGACAATTCCAGCATGGTCCCAGAAAGTCTCATTCCACTCCGAATAGTCATTGATATCAAGGTAACTAACGTTAGTCTTCCACTCAAGGAAAGGGAGAAATTCTTCAAGGTGAGATTTCTGCGTTTTTGCATCAGTCACCCATTCAATGCTATCAACTGGAACACCATTATCAGTGTCGAGCGAGAAAACGAGTGCTTCCAGGGTTCCCTTGTAGGCGTATTTCGCTGGACTATGTTGCAATGGAAAGTGTATGTAGCCAATCACATCATGCATGTATCTACTGAGGTATTCTGACAAATCATCAATTCCAGCTTGTGTTGCAAGATTCACTTCAGAAACCTTGTCCTCCAAGTCCTTCGTACAGTATTCTGGGGCACTATCGTAAGGTTCTGTACCCCACCATATTCTCGCCCATCGCAGGTACCATTGATTGGCAGAAGGATCCAGCACGTACAAATCGCTGCGACCTCCAAAGCCTGCGTATTGAAAAGCTACAGGCGGATTTAGTTCGTTGTCCCATTCCAATCTAAACCAATCAATATGCTCGCCGGTATCGGGATCAACATCGTGATAGTCAAACCAATGCTCAACACTATGACCCTCTGCATCGAGAGCAGAGAAATTCAGAAGATAGAAATTGTAACCTAGCTCAGGCTCATCCACAAAAGGATGCTCCAAGAGCCAATTCTCAACCGCGTACGCATCAATAGACTTGCCAGCACGAGGGTAGAAGATTCGCTGTGGTTCATCAGGATGTTCTTTCTGATATTCCAGCTTTGTTTCATTGATTGTTGTTCCCGTATCTGAACCGTTTATGGAGTTGTTGTCAATTACAGAGAGCAGCTGATTCGAATACTCTTCATTGGTATAGAAAAACGTGTATTCAATTGTATAGTTGATAACCAACTCATCTACAGTGTGTATCCTTTCACCGGGCAGATTCTGTACGATCAGTTCTGTATTCAGGACATCTGATTCGTAATTGACAAGTATGATATTCATTCTCCACTGTCGATGAATCTGTTCCTCCTGAGCGAAAGTATGTGAGCAAGAAAGAGGGGTAACCTGACTATGATTGGGTGCTGGTTGGAAAAGGAGCGTTGTTATGAGCAGTAGGATTACAATCTTACGATGCATGGAGACTCATTTGTTCTCCGAGGATATTAATCCCATGTTTACTCAAATAGGACCGATTCGTAAATACAGCTGGCCAAAGGTCATTAGGGCAAACCCCTTGGAAAAAAGGAAAATGGTCTAACGAGTAGAAAGACAATCTACAAGCGAGTCAACCACAAGATGTCCAATGAGCATCCTGAAATTACGAAATCCGAGTGGATTATGGTTGTACTGTTTATACCATCGCTTATCTCAAGTGTTGTTCATTTGCAGGTTGGAGATTTAGATCGCAATCTCGAACCTTCAATGTTTAAT